>NZ_VWWM01000012.1:0-233 GCF_011752945.1 Paraburkholderia sp. Cy-641 | reverse complement strand
AAAAAAAAAAAAAAAAAAACACTCGTAACAAGCAGACCATACGGTTCAGAGCAGTGGTCAGCAGATCTTCCACAACCCTCGCATCTGGCCTCCAATTGCGCGACTAGAGGATCGCGCAGATCGGTTGTTCTCTCGCCGACGTCTAGTACGACGCTGCATGCAAACGCGTGATGCCTATCTGCAGTGTACTTGTGGTCTAGACACGTGCTGAAGAGACCATCTTGCTCGTGACT
>NZ_VWWM01000138.1:0-1072 GCF_011752945.1 Paraburkholderia sp. Cy-641 | reverse complement strand
GACGACGCCGCACGGCAGCGCATCGAGCATCGCGCGCAGGCGCGCGGCGTCCTCGTCCTCGTGCGCGCGCCCGGGGCTCGTCACGCGGGCCCCTGCTCGTCGCCCGCGTCTGGCGCGCCCGGAGAAATCACGCGCGGCGTCAGCAGGAACAGCCGCTCCATATGGCTGTTCTGCCGCGTGTGAGTGCGGAACAGCGCGCCGATCAGCGGGATCTTCGAGAGCCCCGGCACGCCGGTGACGCCGGTCGAGTCGTCGTAGGCGCGATAGCCCGCGATCAGGAGCGCCTGCCCTTCGTCGATGAACGCCTGCGTGTCGATCGTGCTGTTCGTGACGGTCGGCAGGTTGCCGACGAGCTGCTGCGTATTCACCTGGCCGTCCTGGATCGCGACGTCGAGCTTGATGCGCGTGCGCCCGTCCTCGTCGACGACCATCGGCAGCACGCGCAGCGACACGCCCGCCGAGATGCTGTACAGGTCGCCCGAGGTGTAGCCCGTGACCGGCACGAAGAACTGCGTCTGGTTGTCCATCACCGCTTCGATGTTGTTCAGCGTGACGACCTTCGGGCTCGCGTCGATCTTCGCGGCGCTGGTCTGCTGCAGCGCCGAGATGCGCGCCATCAGATAGCGGCCCGCGTCGCCGAGCACCGCCGCGACCGAGGCGCCGGCCGGCGACGCCAGCGCGGCGACGTTGCCCGGCAGCGTCGTGGTGCCGAAGTTCTGCGTGATCGTGCCGCCGTTGTAGGTGTTCTGCGCCAGCGTGCCGGAGCCGGTCTGGATGTCGACATGGCTGTTGTGCAGCGTCCAGTCGACGCCGAGCTGCTGCAGCGCGTTGTCGTCGATCTCGATGATGTGCGCCTCGATCTCGATCAGCTGCGGCTTCACGTCGAGGCGGTCGATCAGCGTGCCGTACTGCGACATGCGATCGGGCGTGTCGCGGACCACGACGGAGTTGGTGCGCTGGTCGGCGACGATCACCGGCAGCTGGCCGTCGCTGTCGCCGCGGGCGCCGGCAACGCTGCCGCTGCTTTCCTGCGGCGGCTCGCCGATCGCTGCCGTGAGCGCCGGCGACGGCT
>NZ_VWWM01000137.1:0-1020 GCF_011752945.1 Paraburkholderia sp. Cy-641 | reverse complement strand
GTGCTCGGCGCCTGCCTGCTCGCCGGCTGCGAGGCCCCGCCGGCCGTGTATGCCGACGGCATCGCGTGGCAGCCCGACAACGCGCACGTGAACCCGCACGGCGACTGGGAACGGCTGGGGGTCACCGATCTGCTGATCCAGTGGACCGCGGTGGACGACACGGCCTTCGTCGGCGGCACCGGTTTGCGCGAAGCGCCGAGCCTGCCCGACTGGCCGCGCATCGCGCGCGAACCGTGGGCGAGCCATGTGCTGGTCGGCCTCGCGGGCCGCTTCGACGAGCGCGCGGCGCGCGCCGACGTCGCGGAACTCGTGGAGCAGTCGCTGAAGCTCGCCGCCGCCGTGCCGCCGCTGCACGTCGAGGGCTGGTACTTCCCGGTCGAAGTCGATCCGGGCTGGCGCGACGCGCCACAACTCGCGCCGTTGCTGATGCGTTTGCCGAGGCCGTTGTGGATCAGCGTCTACGACCGCTCGAACATCGGCGGGCCGGCGCTCGCGGCCTGGCTCGACAGCTGGCTGCCGCCCGACGTCGGCGTGCTGTTCCAGGACGGCGTCGGCGTGTATGCCCGCGAACCCCGCGTGGCCCGCGACTATGCCGACGCGCTGGCGGCCAGGCTCGGCGCGGCCCGCGTGCGGATCATCGCCGAAGCGTTCCGGCCCGACGTGGGCCGTCCTTTTCGCGCCGCGACGGCCGCCGAGCTCAAGCCTCAATTGGCGGCCTATCGCGGTTTTCGTACTTATGTCTTCGACGGACCTCACTATGTGTCGCCCGAACTGGTGGAGAGCGTGCTGAAGTGATCGTGCGCTTTCCTCGACCAACGGCTGTTTCCATCCTGTGCGCCGCGCTGTTCGCGGCATGCGCGGAGTCCCGCGCCGACGAGACCTTGCCGCTGCCGCTCGCGGGCAGCGCCTATCGGATCGCGCAGCAGGCTTACGACGAATACGCGCGCGGCGACTATGATGCGGCGGCGCGCGACGCTCGCGAAGCGGTCCGCCTGCGTCCGGACGTGGCGCGGCTGCACA
>NZ_VWWM01000136.1:0-1151 GCF_011752945.1 Paraburkholderia sp. Cy-641 | reverse complement strand
CACATCGAACTGATCGCGTCGGAAAACTACACCTCGCCCGCGGTCATGGCCGCACAGGGCTCGCAACTCACGAACAAGTACGCCGAAGGGTATCCGGGCAAGCGCTACTACGGCGGCTGCGAATATGTGGACGTGGTGGAGCAACTGGCGATCGACCGTGTGAAGCAGCTGTTCGGCGCGGAAGCCGCCAACGTGCAGCCGAACTCCGGTTCGCAGGCCAATCAGGGCGTGTTCTTCGCCATGCTCAAGCCGGGCGACACGATCATGGGCATGAGCCTCGCGCATGGTGGCCACCTCACGCACGGCTCGCCGGTCAACATGTCGGGCAAGTGGTTCAACGTGGTCAGCTACGGCCTGAACGAAGCCGAAGACATCGACTACGACGCGGCCGAAAAGCTCGCGCAGGAACACAAGCCGAAGATCATCGTGGCGGGCGCGTCCGCGTTCGCGCTGCGCATCGACTTCGAGCGCCTCGCGAAGATCGCGAAGTCGGTCGGCGCGTACCTGATGGTCGACATGGCGCACTACGCCGGGCTGATCGCTGCGGGCGTCTACCCGAACCCGGTGCCGCACGCCGACTTCGTCACGACCACCACGCACAAGAGCCTGCGCGGCCCGCGCGGCGGCGTGATCCTGATGAAGGCCGAGTTCGAGAAGCAGATCAACTCGGCCATCTTCCCGGGTATCCAGGGCGGTCCGCTCATGCACGTGATCGCCGCCAAGGCCGTCGCGTTCAAGGAAGCGCTGTCGCCGGAGTTCAAGGCGTATCAGCAGCAGGTCGTCGAGAACGCGCGTGTGCTCGCTGAAACGCTGGTCAAGCGCGGTCTGCGTATCGTCTCGGGCCGCACGGAAAGCCACGTGATGCTGGTCGATCTGCGCGCGAAGAAGATCACCGGCAAGGCGGCGGAAGCGGCGCTCGGTGCCGCGCACATCACGGTCAACAAGAACGCGATCCCGAACGATCCGGAAAAGCCGTTCGTGACCTCGGGCGTGCGCCTCGGTTCGCCGGCGATGACCACGCGCGGCTTCGGCGTGAAGGAAGCCGAGCAGGTCGGCAACCTGATCGCCGACGTGCTGGATAACCCGGAAGATGCGGCAACGATCGAGCGCGTGCGTGGGCAGGTCGCCGAGTTGACCCAGCGTTTCCCGGT
>NZ_VWWM01000135.1:0-1224 GCF_011752945.1 Paraburkholderia sp. Cy-641 | reverse complement strand
TGGAGTTGACCCTGCAATCCCGGACACAGCCTCACACTAAGGTTGCTGAATCCATCGAGCGCCGAAACTCGCGAGGCGAGCGGTATTTCAGCGCGCTATGGGGATGCTTCTCGTTGTAATGCTCGAACGCGATGGCCAGGTTGCGTGCAGCAGTCGCTGCATCCGGCTTCGGCATGAAGGCGACGTAGTCGCGTTTCATCGTCTTCACGAAGCTCTCGGCCATCCCGTTACTTTGCGGGCTGCACACCGGAGTGGTCAATGGCTTCAGGCCGATGGCCACTGCGAACCGACGCGTGTCGTCGGCCGTGTAGCCTGAACCGTTGTCGCTTAGCCACTCGATTTCGGACGGTGTATGCAGCTCGTTGCCAAACCGGTTTTCCACTGCAGCCAGCATCACGTCGCGCACGATGTCGCCGCTGTGACCCGCCGTCGTGGCCGCCCAACTCATCGCTTCACGGTCGCAGCAGTCCAGCGCGAACGTCACACGCAGCGGTTCGCCGTTGTCGCAGCGAAACTCGAAGCCGTCCGAGCACCAACGCTGATTGCTGCGCGCTACAGCCACCTTGCCGTCGTGCCGACGTTGCGGCCGGGGTGGAATCGGTCGGCGCTCCATCAGCAGCCCGTGCGTGCGCATGACGCGATAGACGCGTTTGGCATTGAACGGCACCAGCCCAGCCGCAATGCGTTCATTGCGCAACGTGCCCCAAACCCGTCGATAGCCGTAGCTGGGCAAATCGCCGACGACCCGGCGGATTGCCTCGACCACGGCCGCATCATCGGTTTGCCTCGATTGACGGCCATCGCGCCACGTCGCCGGACGCGACAGTCGTGCCGATACGTTCGAGCGCGACACGCCGAGAACTTCACAAACCAGCTTCACTGGTCGTCCTCCGGCAGCAAGGGCGAGTGCGCTATCCATTTTTTTGCACGGCCATACTCGACTGCTTCGCGGAGAATCTCGTTCTCCATGGTCTTCTTGCCGAGCATCCGTTGCAGCTCGCGAACCTGCTTGAGCGCATCAGCCAGTTCCGACGCCGGAACCACTTCCTCGCCAGCCTTGACCGCTGACAGGCTCCCGTCCTGGTACAGCTTGCGCCAGTGGAACAACTGGTTCGGGTTCACGCCGTGCTGGCGCGCGACCATCGAAACCGACTTCCCCGGCTCAAGGCTCTCCCGCACCATCGCCAACTTCTGCTCCGCCGTCCAGCGCCGCCGACGCTCCGG
>NZ_VWWM01000134.1:0-1461 GCF_011752945.1 Paraburkholderia sp. Cy-641 | reverse complement strand
CCCGTCAACACTTCCATCACTTCCTGTTTGTTGTTAGTCAGAATCTATGGTCGCCCCCATTTTTGCAATGCTGGGTTCAACGATGTTTCGGGCTTGCTCAAATCTATTCGGCGTCTTCGTTGAGGTTTTTTCCTCAGCGCCACGATGAGAGTCGCGCCTGACGATCCTAAAAAACACATCGGCTTTTGGAGCCTTCGTGACTATCGGGTTGTTCGTTCAGGCCGGTATGCCGTTCACGTCATCAATTTCCAGCGATCGCAAAACCAGATGGTTGGTAAAACGCTATTGAGTTTGTTCAACCCTTCTGTAATTGGTATCCAGCCGTTTCGAAAACCGTGTGTCGTGCAGCTATCGCCCATGCGATCCTCGCCAGCTTGTTGGCCAGCGCACAGGCCACAACGCTCGAGTGTCGTCGAGCGAGTAGCGTGCGTACCCAATCCGCCAGAGGGCCAGCCCTCCTTGCGACGTCGCGCATATAAGAACGGGCACACTGTACGAGCAAGTGCCTGATGTTCTTGTCCCCTCGCTTGCTAATGCCGAGCAGATTCGCCTTTCCACCTGTACTGTGCTGACGCGGAACAAGGCCAATTGAAGCAGCGAAGTCTCGACTGCTCCGGTACTGTTTCCCGTCTCCGACCTCGCTTGATAGCACGCTTGCAGTGATTGGGCCGACACCGGGGATGGTCAAAAGCCGCTGCCCGAGATCATCTTCGCCCAACTGGCGAACCAGATCCTTGTCGAGTTCCGCAATCTGTTCGTCGAGATACTTGTAGTGGGCGTGAAGCCGTTCAAGCAGCACCACGAGGCGGGGAGGAAGTGAGTATTGCGCGATGATTGCTGGCAGTCGCTTCAGCACGGTGCAGCCTACCGGCAGGCTGATACCGAATTCCAGGAGAATTCCGTGAACCTGGTTTCCAGTGCATACGCGCTCACGCACGAATGATTCTCGAACTCGATGGAGTGCCGAAAGTGTCTGCTGAGGTTCGGTTCGAGGTGTAACGAATCGCATGGACGGGCGCGAGGCAGCTTCGCAGATCGCCTCGGCATCGGCGAAATCGTTTTTATTGCTTTTGACGAATGGCCGAACGAGGTGTGGCGCAATCAGCCGGACTTGATGGCCGAAACCAGCCAACGTGCGAGCCATGAAATGTGCGCCGGCGCACGCCTCCATAGCAATCGTGCACGCAGGAAAGTTCGCGAACAGCTCAACGAGTTGTCGGCGTGTTACCTTCCGGCGAAAGATCTCTTTGCCCTTTCGGTCTTGGGCATGCAGATGGAACGAATGCTTACCAAGATCGATTCCGACAAGCGTTACTTCTTCCATGATGGTTCCCCTTGGTGATTGCCTCCATAGCGTACTCTTGCCGGGGAGGCGGGGGCGACCATCCCATTAACACAGTCCTATGCCTACCCGTTAGTTTAAGCGGGAGACTGTGTCCGGCGATTCAGGGGGCCGCTCCA
>NZ_VWWM01000133.1:0-1476 GCF_011752945.1 Paraburkholderia sp. Cy-641 | reverse complement strand
TATAATCTTTTCTTCGACGGACGCGGGGTGGAGCAGTCTGGCAGCTCGTCGGGCTCATAACCCGAAGGTCGTAGGTTCAAATCCTACCCCCGCAACCAGTCAAATCAAAGGGTTACAGCATTTTTGCGCGTAACCCTTTTGTCTTTTCCGGCTTCGTGTAACCACCATGTAACCCGCTGGCGTCGACGCGAATCTGCGCCTGTACGTACCATGCCAAACGGGGTTGAGGCGACCCTGTCGCCGCTCGGGCCTGAAACAGCGCCGTCCGCTCCCGATGATTTCCGCATCCCGATCAGGGCGCGTGGAATGGCGAACCCTGACCATCATTCCCCGGCGACCTACCATACCATCTGGTAGACGCGCAATCGTGAATCCCCGCATTCCGGGAAAACGCCCCGGAATCCGCTCGCAAGACATTGAGCCCTCTCCCAAATCCGTTATCAAAAGCTATCATTTTTGCAGGCTGCGGTGCCTGTCGATCCGTGCAGTGTCAGAGCGCGGCCTTATCCGGCTCCCCCCCGCACGTCATAACGCGAGCGCAGATGCGGCTTCTTCGTGATACGCAGCCGGAAGCACGCCGGGCACCAGGCACCACGATGGATCACGTTGCCCGGCAGGCTTTCCCATACATGCCCCATCGAACATTGCCATACGAGTCTGGCCTTGCTGCCCAGATACACGGTACTGAGACATTGGCCGCCGCGCTCATGGGCGACCGCCCGCATCTGTTCGAGCGTCGAGCGCTTCGACTCGTTCGCGCAATGCCGGCACCAGCTTCCCGCAATGACCAGATGCGCCCGAGCGCTCCACTCGTGCCCGTGCGCGCACCGGAAACGGTAGCGGGCCGCGACCGTGGAATAGCCTTCGTCCAGGCACTCGCCGCCGTACGATTGCGCGAGCGCCCTGAGTCGCGCCATCCCGTTCGGGTCACGCTGGTTTTCGCCATGCCGCTGGCTCGCGCAACGCGGACACCATCTGCCCTCGACGATTCTCGCCGCCACCGCCTGCCACTGGTGACCCCGCGCGCATTCCCACCGATGCGCCCCCCTCATCCCGCCATACGACGACGCGAGGCAGCGGCCGCCATGCGCTGCGGCGGTGTCCTGCAACCGCCTGAGGCCGTCCGGCAGCGTCATCCGCGCGGATCGCCGCCCGGCCGCACATGCCGGGCAGCCCGTGCCCTCCACGATCTTGCGGGCCTCGACGGTCCATGCATGGCCGTTGCCGCAGGTGAAAGTGTGTCGAGCGGTTAATCCGCGAAAGGCGTTATCGCTGCACCGGAAGCCTTTCTGCTTCAGGACAGCGAAGAAATGCTGGCGGATTTCGTCCGCCTGGCACTGCTGGCACGTCGTGTTGCCCTTCAGCAGACGCGAGCCATGTCGTGTAAAACGATGCCCGTTCCGGCAGATGACCGGGTACACCGCTTTTCCGCCGGCCCACTGCGTAGCCAGCAGCGTCATGCCGCTGGCGGCAGCC
>NZ_VWWM01000132.1:0-1486 GCF_011752945.1 Paraburkholderia sp. Cy-641 | reverse complement strand
GCACGAGCGCGATCGTGCCGCCGACGAACGCTTCTGGCGCAACGTGCCCGACTACCATGCCCCACGTGCCGCCCGAGAAGCGGCCGTCGGTGATGAGCCCGACCGATTCGCCGAGCCCCTTGCCGATGATCGCCGAGGTCGGCGCGAGCATCTCCGGCATGCCGGGGCCGCCCTTCGGGCCGAGGTAGCGCAGCACCACGACGTCGCCGGCGACGATCCTGTCCGCGAGGATCGCTTCGAGCGCGCTTTGCTCGTCGTCGAACACGCGCGCCGGGCCCGTGATGACCGGATTCTTCAAGCCCGTGATCTTGGCGACCGCGCCGTCTTCGGCCAGATTGCCTTTGAGGATCGCGAGGTGGCCCTCGGCGTAGAGCGCCTGGTCGATCGGGAAGATCACCCGCTGATCGCCGCGCGGTTTGGCTGGCACGTCCTTCAGTTCCTCGGCGATCGTCCTGCCGGTGATCGTGATGCAGTCGCCGTGCAGCAGGCCGGCGTCGAGCAGGATCTTCAGCACCTGCGGGATGCCGCCCGCCTTGTGCAGATCGGTCGCCACATACTGGCCCGACGGCTTCAGGTTGCAGATCACCGGCACTTTCTTGCGCATGCGCTCGAAGTCTTCGATAGTCCATTCGACCTCGGCTGCGTGCGCGATCGCGAGGTAGTGCAGCACCGCGTTGGTCGAGCCGCCGGTCGCCATGATGAGCGCGACCGCGTTTTCGATCGACTGCTTCGTGATGATGTCGCGCGGCTTCAGATCCCGCTTGACCGCTTCGACGAGCACGCGCGCCGACTCGGCGGCCGAGTCGACCTTTTCCTCGTCGGGGTTCGCCATCGTCGACGAATACATCAGCGACATGCCGAGCGCCTCGAACGACGAGCTCATCGTGTTGGCCGTGTACATGCCGCCGCACGAACCGGTCGACGGGCACGCGTTTTTCTCGATGCCGTCGAAGTCTTCCTGCGACATGCGGCCCGCCGTGAATTCGCCGACCGCCTCGAACGACGACACGATCGTCAGATCGGTGCCTTTCCAGTTGCCGGGGCGGATCGTGCCGCCGTACACGTAGATGCCCGGCACGTTCATGCGCGCGAGGCCGATCATGCCGCCCGGCATGTTCTTGTCGCAGCCGCCGATCACGACCACGCCGTCCATCCATTGCCCCTGCACGCAGGTCTCGATGCAATCGGCGATCACCTCGCGCGACACGAGCGAGTACTTCATGCCCTCGGTGCCCATCGACATGCCGTCCGAGATCGTCGGCGTGCCGAAGATCTGCGGGTTCGCGTCGGCCAGCTTGATCGCGGCGACGGCCGCGTCGGCGAGACGCTGCAGGCCGGCGTTGCACGGCGTGATGGTCGAGTGGCCGTTGGCGACGCCGATCATCGGCTTGTCGAAGTCCTCTTTCTGGTAGCCGAGCGCGTAGTACATCGAGCGATTCGGCGAGCGCGCTACACCTTGCGTGATGTTTTTCGAACGACGGTTGTA
>NZ_VWWM01000131.1:0-1649 GCF_011752945.1 Paraburkholderia sp. Cy-641 | reverse complement strand
GGACTCACAAATTTTGTCGAGGCCAGATTGAAATGTCCGGTTTCTGGCTAGATAGAAATGTCCGGTTTCACATTGGTTTTGGTCCTGTTTCTTTTTATGTTTGTGGGTTGGGGCGGCGCAGCCGCCCCCCGTTCCCGCATTGATTTGGCACTGACTTCCAGCACGGCATGGTTGATGTCGGCAGCGTCGATGGCCCGCTGTTTCTTCAGCCCGATCAGTGCTTTCTTTGCGCGGACCGCTTCGCCAGCATGGGTGCGTGACGGCGAGCCCGCCGCGCGGCGATCATCACGGATTGCCTGGACGCACCGGGCCACCTCCAGCACGCTCGCAAGCCGCTTGTTCTCGACCTCCGCCCCCTGATCGACACGCGCGATGCGATCGTATTGCCGGCAGGGCAGCACCGCCCCCTGGGCCTGAACCTCGATCACGCCGTCCGGAAACTCGACCACCTCGGCATATTCATGCATCAGCGTACGGGCATATGGCGTGTCCTCCAGCAGGTACATCACGCGGTCGTACTGCACCGTCAGTGCATTGGATATCCTGCGTGGCACGCGATAGGCCAGGATCTGCCTCAGATCCTCGTCACTGTGCAATGGCCGGTGCGCGTCGTGATCGCTCTTCGGTGGCCTGCCGAAACGCCGGTTGAAGTCAGCGATGAAGGAGGGCGCATACGCGTTGGCCGCTTCCTTCGTGCTGATGCCGCGCAGCCGCAGCTCCTTGACGAGCCGGTCCTGCAGCGTCAGGTTGGCGCGCTCCACCCGGCCCTTGGCCTGACTCGTGTTCGCACAGAACGCATCAATGTTCAGTTCATACAGTGCCCGGCCGAACTGCGTCACCCCTTTGCCGGCCGTCTCCGAGCGCTGCTTCACGTAAAAGACGCTCGCCTTGTCGCTGTAGAACGCCACCGGCTTGCCGTGCGCATCCAGATACTTCTGCAGCGCCTCGAAGTAGCTGAAGGTCGACTCCGTCGCCGTGAAGTGCAGGGTCATCAGCCGCCCGGTCGCATCGTCGATGAACACCAGCAGCGTGCAGGCCGGCGAACGGTCCTCGAACCAGCGATGGTCGCTACCATCGATCTGCACCAGTTCACCCAGGCACGCACGACGGTTGCGCGGCTGGTAGACCTTCGGCGGGCGCTGCCGGCGCGGGATCCACAGCCCTGCATCGTACATCCACTGCCGCACGGTCTCCTTGGCCAGCAGGATGCCGTGACACTCATGGAGCTTCTCGCGCGCCAGCGTCGGACCAAAATCGGCATAGCGCTCGCGAATGATCGCGATCACCCGTGCCCGCACGTTCATCGACAACTGCCGGTTGCTCGGTTTGCCGCGTCGGGCCGACACCAGACCCGCGGCACCCGCCGCCTCGAAACGGCGTCGCAGACGTGAGATCTGCCGCTCGGACAACCCCAGCCGCTCAGCCGCAAACACGCCGCTGAGCCGTCCTTCAACGAGTGCCTCAATCACCTTGACGCGCTGCAGTTCCTTCATGCTGATCGTCACCAGTCCAGGTTCGTTCATCACGGGCTCCGTCGTCTGCATGCAGTTGCAGGATGCGCCGAGGAGAACCCTTAAACCGGACATTTCTAACTGGCCCAAACCGGACATTACTAAATGGCCGTCACAAATTTATGGTTGATAATTTAT
>NZ_VWWM01000130.1:0-1899 GCF_011752945.1 Paraburkholderia sp. Cy-641 | reverse complement strand
AGTTGAGAGGGAGAGGAGAGGAAGGATCAAAAGGGAAAGAAGAGTACGCAGCCTATCAGGAAGGAGAAAAATAGTATAATAAAAGGAAGAGCACAGAGAGAGAAGCAGAGGAGACTCCACAGAATATCCCTACGCGACGCAGTTCCGATCGGCGCGTCGGCAGGCGGTGTACTGCCACCATGCGGCGCCACCCCGGCCATCCGGGCCTGCAAGGCGGCGACGCACGCGCCGACCTCGTCGCGCGCCGCTTCGTCCTCGTCGTTACCGATGCGCGCGACGATATCGACGCCGCGCAACAGCACGTCGATCCACGCGGCGTCGAGCAGCGCGCGCCCTTCCTGGGCGGCGACGAAGCAGTCTTCCATCGCATGCGCGAGTTCGACGCCGGCCTGCACGCCGACGATGCGCGCCGCGCCCTTCAGCGAATGCGCGGCGCGCATGCAGGCTTCGAGCGCGGCGGCGTCGCCGGGCGCGCGGTCGAGCACGAGCAGGCCGTCGTCGAGCACGCGAGCCTGGTTGCGCGCTTCTTCGCGGAACAGATCGATCAACGACGGGCGGCGCGGGTCGTCCGTCATCCAAGACTCCGGTTCAGTGTGTCGAACAGCGCGTCGGCGTCGAGCAGGCCGACGCTGATGCCGCGCCACGGCGCGACCGCCCGCGTGTGCGTGGCGGCGGTCTCCGACAGCGTGGCGGGCGGTGCGCGGAACGTCGACGGCGCGAAGCGGTGCACGCCGTCGACCTGATCGACCGGCAGCACCGCGTGCTCTTCGTCGCGCGCGATCACGAGCAGGCGCGGCAGATCGAGGCGCGTGCGGTCGTTGCGGGCGGCGGCGGTGTCGGGCTCGAAGCCGAGCAGATGCGCGAGCGACAGGCACACGAGCAACTCGCCCTGCACGTTGACGACCCCGAGCACCGCGCGATGCTGCCGATGCGGCAGCGTATGCACGGTGCGCGTCTGCACGATGCTTTTGAAAATCCGCGTGGGCAGCGCCAGCCATTCGCGGCCGATGCGAAACACGAGCAGCGATTCGCCGGTCTCCCGCGAACGCGATGCGTCATGGCCGTCGGGCAGCGCTTGCGGCGCCGCGTCCTGCTGCGGCAAGGCAGCGAGCGGCGCGGGCTGATCGAGCAGCCGTGCCGCGGCTACCTCGAACACCGGGCAATTGAGGCAGCGCACGTATTCGGCGAGCCGCTCGCACGACGAATCGCCGCGCACGCCGATGCGGTTCCAGCAATCGTCGATGCGGATGTCGCGGAACTCACGCACGGGACGATCCTTGCGCGCGCGCCGCGCGTTGCATCAGCAGGCGCGCGCCGTCGCGATCGCCTTCGAGGTCGAGCAGCGTCGCCAGATGCGCGAGCGCTTCCGGGTGCTGCGGATCGAGATAGATCGCCTTGCGATACTGGGCGCGCGCGACGTTGCTGTCGCCGTTGGCGTCGGCCAGAACGCCGAGCAGGTAGAACGCTTCCGCGTGCGGGGCGTGCTGTTCGAGATACGCGTGGATGGCCGCGGCGGCGTCCGCGAGACGGCCGGCGTCGGCGAGTTCGCGCGCGGCTTGCAGCGTGTCGCGCTCGACGGTCGTGGGGGCCGCCTTGCCTTGGGTAGCGCCTGGGGTGCCGAAGGGGGCCTTGATCTGCGTGCCGAACGGTGTTTCAAGGGGGACGTTGGCGTGCCCATTCATCTGCTGGGCTTGCGCCGGCTGTGGCTGCCATGCCGGTGTCGTGCGCGTCGTGGGCGTGGCCGTGCGTGCCGGCGTCAGCGGCCTCGTCCACGGCGACGCGCCGGCACCGAACACTGCAACCCGCGCCGCGCCGTCGAACGAGGCGCGCGCAACCGGATCGGGCCACGCAAAGGGCTCGGCCGAAAACACCGGCGCGGGAGCGGGCACGCGCGCGGGC
>NZ_VWWM01000129.1:0-2303 GCF_011752945.1 Paraburkholderia sp. Cy-641 | reverse complement strand
CGCGGCGACGCCGCCGCGGCCTTTCGCGCGCACTGCGTCGAGCCAGCCGCGCACCTGTTCGTCGAGCCGCGCCGAACGGCCGAGCGCGTAATGCAGCGCCGGTTTGTCGGCGAGGATGCGCGGCACCTGCGCGTCGAGTTCGCCGAACGGGAATGCGGCGTCGAAGCCGAACGCTTCGCGCGCACCCTCGGGGCCGAAGCGGAAGCCTTCCCACGTCTCGCGCTCGACGTTCTTCTCGCGGCAGAACAGGATCGAGGCGGGCGCGCCGGGGGCGGCGCTCGCGTCGAGCACGAGCAGCGCCTCGGGCTCGGCGAAGCCGGTCAGGTAATAGAAGTAGCTGTCGTGACGGTACGGGTAGTCGGCGTCGCGGTTGCGCAGCGCTTCCGGCGCGGTCGGGACGATGGCGACGCCGCCGCCCGCGACGCGTAGCGCGGCGAGAACGCGCTCGCGGCGCGTGCGGTAGACGTCGATGGCGATGGTGGGTTCGGTCGGCTGGTTCATCGTGCGATTGTAGCGCTCCGTCCCGTTGTGCTTTCGGTGTCGCGCACGCCGGCGCCGCCGTTTTGCGCGGATTGGCGCGCAGCCTGGCGGCATCGCCGCCGCGGGCATGTTGCAATCCGCCCACAGCGGGTCCGCGCGCGGCTCGCGAAGATGCGGCCGGTACGTTCGTGATGCCCCTGGACCACTTATACTTTCGCCGGATTCAGAAAAAGGCAGATGGTCATGATGAAACTCATCGGTTCGTTCGCCAGCCCGTTCGTGCGCAAAGCGCGAATCGTGCTCGCCGACAAGAAGATCGACTATGAACTGGTGCCCGAGAACGTCTGGGCGCCGGATACCCGGATTCACACGTTCAATCCCATCGGCAAGGTGCCGTGCCTCGTGATGGAAGACGGCGAAGCGGTGTTCGACTCGCGCGTGATCTGCGAATACGTCGATACGCTCTCGCCGGTCGGCAAGCTGATTCCGCCGTCGGGGCGCGAGCGCGTCGAAGTGCGCTGCTGGGAAGCGCTCGCCGACGGCGTGCTCGACGCGGCCGTGCTGATCCGTCTCGAAAGCACGCAGCGCGCGCCCGAACAGCGCGTCGACGCGTGGGTCGCGCGCCAGCAGCGCAAGATCGACGAGGGTCTGATGGCGATGTCGCAGGGGCTCGGCAGCAAGCCGTGGTGCGCGAGCAATCACTACACGCTCGCCGATATCGCGGTGGGCTGCGCGCTCGGCTATCTCGACTTCCGCATGCCGCACCTGAACTGGCGCGAAGCGCATCCGAATCTGGACAAGCATTTCCAGAAGCTGTCGCTGCGGCAGTCGTTTATCGATACGGCGCCGAAGGACTGAACGGAGCGCGTCCGGTGAACGCGGCCTACGGGCGAAGCGCCGGGTGCCTGCCGGCCTGAACCGGAATTTGTCCCTTTGATGAAAAAATGCGCCTGACGGGGTCAGGCGCATTTTTTTGGCGGGTGCGGTTAGCGCGCGTCTTTGCTGCGGTCCTTGCGGCGCCGCGCGATGCCGGGTCCGAACGCGAAACCGAATGCGAGCAGCAGCACCGACACCGCCAGCACCGTGTTGTTGCCGCTCGTCACGTAAGGCGTGTTGCCCGAGGTGCCTTGCACCTTCACGTCGAGCGAGCCGACCGTGTAGGGCGCGAGGCGTCCGATCACGCGGCCGTTCGCGTCGATCGCGGCGGTCATGCCGGTGTTGGTCGCGCGCAGCATCGGCCGGCCGGTTTCGAGTGCGCGCATGCGCGCGATCTGCAGATGCTGGTCGAGCGCGATCGTGTCGCCGAACCACGCGAGGTTGGTCGAATTGACGAGCACGCCGGCCGGCGTCGAGTTTTCGCGCAGCGTGCGCGCGATCTCCTCGCCGAAGATGTCCTCGTAGCAGATGTCGGCCGCGACCGGCTGGTTATGCACCATGAACGGCTTCTGCACCGGCGCGCCACGGAAGAAATCGCCGAGCGGAATGCGCATCAGGTTGACGAACCAGCGGAAGCCCCACGGCACGAACTCGCCGAACGGCACGAGGTGGTGCTTGTCGTAGCGGTAAATGTCGCGCGAGCCCGGCGTGACTCCGAACAGGCTGTTGGTGTAGTCGACCACCCGGCCTTCGGGCGTGATCGTGCCGCCGAGCGCGCCGAACAGGATCGCGCTGCCGGTCGAGTCCGAGAACTCGCGGATCGCGGCCGCGAACGGTGTCGGCAACTGCTGCGCGAGCACGGGAATGGCGGTTTCCGGCGTGACGATCAGATCGGCCGGCTGCGCGGTAATCATCTGCTGATACTGATCGATCGCCGCGCGCATGCA
>NZ_VWWM01000128.1:0-237 GCF_011752945.1 Paraburkholderia sp. Cy-641 | reverse complement strand
AAAAAAAAAAACAAACTAAAACTCCGCTTTTATGTAGTCATCTATCACCACAATATCTTAAGTTACCTCGTCGCCGGCATACTCCATCTGAACGAGAACATCTACTATATGCGTGTGCTAGACATCATAGTGTAATATCCAATGAACCTGCTGATAACAGACATTAATCTATCTGATACATCTGTGTACTACAACTTGATGACGCTGCTGCGCTCATCTTATCACTCTGATCCTCAT
>NZ_VWWM01000011.1:0-244 GCF_011752945.1 Paraburkholderia sp. Cy-641 | reverse complement strand
TCTGGCAGGTAGAGATGTTACACGAAGACGCACCATGCAGGGATACCGCGGTGACTTTGGATAACACAATATCGTGACTGCGCTAACATGTCGGCGGGTCACACATAGCCAATGACTTCATTGAGCAAAACTAATAGTTAAAGCGTAATTTTGACTGTATGTCCTGGAAAATAGAAGAAGTGTATAAATCTCAAGTAAAAAGGAATAAAGCATAATGAATATACATTTTTTTTTTTTCAAGCCG